>JADZAN010000045.1 GCA_020852815.1 Gemmatimonadaceae bacterium
GGGGACGCCGGACGTGACGTACACCTACCGGCCGAGCGGCGCGGTCGCGAGCCGGCTGTTCAGCGGCGGCCCGACCGTCCCGCTCACGTACACGATCCGCGAGCAGCTCGCGAAGATCGGCGACCCGGCAACGACGACGTATCCGTTCTCGGCGGCCTACAGTTACAACGCGAACCGCGCGATCAGCAGCGCCGACGTCTACGCGGCGGGGACGCCGGCGACCAACAAGCGCTACAAGTACGACTTCCCCACGTACGACGCGCTCAACCGCCTCAAGAGCGCCGACTACTCGAGCTGGAATGGCACCGCCTGGGCGAGCACGCTGGCCCATGACCTCGCGGGGATCACCTACGACAACAGCGGCAACCTGACCGCGCTCCAGCGCTACCGGGAGACCGGGACGCTGATCGACAACCTCACGTACACGATCGCCGGCACCAGCAACCGCCTGACGAGTCTCGCCGATGCCGTCGGCGTGACGGCGGAGACCTGGGACGCCGAAGCCGGGAGCTTCACCTACGACGCCAACGGGAACCAGCTCACCGCGCCGGCGCCCTACAGCCTCACGGCGAGCACGTACGACTACCAGAATCTCCCGCTGAGCTTCACGCGGAGCGGGACGACCACGACGTACCGGTACAACGACGTCGGGCAGCGGCTCGCCAAACAGGTGGGGGCCGGGAATACCGAGGTCTACTTGCTGGAGGATCGGGTCCCGTTAGGCGTGTACACGGTGAACGGCGCGGGGGCGGTGGTCAGTTCGTACGTCAACCTGCTGGCCGACACGCGCGTCGTGGGGCGGCAGCCGAGTGCGGGGAGCCGGAGCTACTACCACACGGACCTGCTGGGCAGCACGCGCGCGGTGGTGCAAGGCGTGACGGTGACCGAGAGCTACGACTACGACCCGTGGGGCGTGCTCATGCCCGGGCGGACGCTGGGGAGCGGGACCAAGGAGCAGTTCACGACGAAGGAGCGGGATGCGGAGACGGGGCTCGACTACTTCGGGGCGCGGCTCTATGCCTCGGCGATCGCCAGGTGGACCTCGGTGGATCCGGCGGTGGCGGCCGATAGCTTGCCACAATGGAGCACATTCACGTATGTGAAGAACAACCCTGTAATCTACTTTGATCCGCAGGGGTTGAGAATCGTCTTTGCGGGCGAACGAGCTAACGAACTTCGCGCGGCTTGGAACTATGCCAAAGCCGTACTCAGGTCGGCAGCTCGTTAAGGCGATCGACTAGCAGGGAGTGCACTGTCACTGATTCGAGCGGCAGAGACTTCGAAAGTCGTTCTCACGTTTCGGAGTGGGACTCCGACCGAAGGATTCGCAGGAGAAACGATGCCGAGTTCTGGCTTTCGCGAGATGACTATTGATCTCGGTCGGGTCGAACACAATCTAGAGCGGTATCGTGATCAGATTCTGATGCTGCACGAGTTCGGACATGCGTCCGCCCACAATATCGTAGGCAATCCGCTTCAGTCGACGCCCCAAGCTATGGCGATGGAGAACATCATGCGTGCAGCAATGGGATTCGAGAATCGAGAGAACCACGAGGGCGCCTGGCCGCTCTTGCGGCGCCGGCGGATGCCATGACTCGGCGCTTCGCATCCTTCCTCGCCCTCTGCCTCCTCTCCTCCTGTGGGAGCGACCGACTGACACGATCCGCGATCGCGCGCGAACTCAACATCTCTTCCTCAGGGATGAAGTGCAAGGAGGCGATCGTCGCCACCATTGCGGACTCCGCGCAACGTGTCGTTCCGTGCAGTCGATTTTCCAGCGACCGTGACGTGCAACTACTCAAAGACCCCGACGGTCATGTTCTGCAGGTCACGGTCGTCTGGCATGCGGAATCCTCGGCGGCAATCACAGTGCGCGACTCGGTGCTTCAACAGCTGACACGTATCACGTCGAGGGAGCCTCGTCTCTGTACGAGTGACGACGGTCTGCCGGTCCGCGTGTGGCAGCTGAACGATACCGAGTACGTTGCGCTGCTTGGTGGACGACTGAGTGAACGAGTGCGTCTCATTCTTGCGATGGGCGTGGCGCGCTGTCGCTAACCGGGGGCCGGGACTACGGAGGTCTACTTGCTGGAGGACCGCACGCCGCTCGGCGTGTACAAGGTGAACGGCGCAGGGGCGGTGGTGAGCTCGTATTTCAACCTGCTGGCCGACACGCGCGTCGTGGGGCGGCAGCCGAGTGCGGGGAGCCGGAGCTACTACCACACCGATCTCCTGGGGAGCACGCGGGCCGTCGTGCAGGGGGCGACGGTGACCGAGAGCTACGACTACGATCCGTGGGGCGTGCTCATGCCCGGGCGGACGCTGGGGGCGGGACCAAGGAGCAGTTCACGACGAAGGAGCGGGACGCGGAGACGGGACTCGACTACTTGGGGCGCGGTTGTATGCCTCGGCGATCGCCAGGCCGGCGCGCGCGGTCCAATCCCGATAGCGCGCCTTCGAGAGGCCGAGATGATGCAGGATGCGTCGCACCGTCCAGCCCGTGCGGGCCTGCGTGCGCGTTACGAGCGCGAGCAGTTCCGCCTTCACGTCCGCCGAGAACCGCGTCGATTCGCGCACCTTCAGCGCCCCCTTTTTAGCGCCAGGTTCTCCTCGACCACTTCGGAGATTACCCGGCGCTTCGTCTCGAGCTCGGCCTGCAACCGGGCGATCTCGAGGTCCTTCTCCCGGACCTCGGCATCGCGCGTGCGGGGCTTGCCGCCTAACGCCTCACGCATCGCGGCCTTGGCCTCGCGCTCCCAGCGATAGAACGTCGTCCCTTCGAGCTGATAGCGCCGGAGCACTTCGGCGACCGTCGCCCCTGGTGCCCGTGCCTCCTCAAGGACCTTGAGCTTTTCATCCGCCGTGAACTGCCGCCCCTTCGCGCGCCGTCCCGGCCGTACCCGGCCCGTCTGCTCACTCATGGCGTTCCTCCCTTCGCGTCCCGGCCACTCGCCGGTCGAGGGAAGAGTGTCACTCGCTCAGATCGCCCGAAAGTGCGATTTCCGGTGAACCACTACAACCATCCGGTGTCACATACTCCTTGACAGGTTCCGCTACACGTTGAGCTGCGCCGGGTTCCGTGGACACCAACTTAGGGTGTTCTTTCGGAACGGAGGTGCAGATGGCCAATCGACGGAGACGGTATAGCCGGGAGTTTAAGGTGGAAGCGGTTCGCCTGGTCGCAGAACGCCGGGTGACGATGGCGCAGGCGGCTCGAGAGCTCGGGGTGCATGTGAACGTGCTGCGGAACTGGGTGCGTGAGTACCGCGACGATCCCCAGCAGGCGCTTCCTGGAGTCGGCCAGCAGAAGCGCGACGACGCGGAAGTGACGGCGCTGCGTCGTGAGGTCGCGCGCCTGAAGATGGAGCGCGACATCCTAAAAAAAGCCGCGGCCTACTTCGCCAAGGAGTCGATGTGAAGTTCGGCTTCGTGGCGACACACCGAGGGATCTGGCCGGTCGACGTGCAATGCGAGGCGCTCGGGGTCTCGCGCAGTGGATTCTATGCGTGGTGCGAGCGCCCGCGCAGTCAGCGCGCGCGCACGGATGCCGAGTTGTTGCAGACGATTCGGGTCAGCTTCGCCGCGTCGGACTCGACGTATGGTGTGCGCCGCATGCTCGACGAGGTGCGCGCTGCTGGTCATGTGTGCGGGCGGTCGCGCGTGGCGCGGTTGATGCGCGAAGCAGGGCTGCGCGCCCGCCCGCGGCGACGAGCCAAACCCACGGACCCAAGCGACCGGCTGCTCCACCACGTGGCCCCCAACACGCTCGCCCGCGACTTCACCGCCACGGCGCCTAATCAGAAATGGGTGGCGGACTTCACGTATGTCTGGACGCACGAAGGGTGGCTCTACGTGGCGGTCGTTCTGGATCTCTTCTCGCGCCGCGTCGTGGGCTGGGCGATGCAATCGTCGATGACGAGTCAGCTGGTCACCGATGCGCTGCTGATGGCCGTCTGGCGCCGCGGGCCCAGCGGAGCGATGCTCCACCATTCGGATCAAGGCAGTCAGTACACCAGCGAGACGTTCCAACGGCTGCTCGCGGAACTCGGCATCGCCTGCAGCATGAGCCGCGCCGGGAACGTGTGGGACAATGCCGTGATGGAGAGCTTCTTCTCCACCCTCAAGATCGAGCGGTGCCACCGGCAACCGTACCTCACGCGTGATGCTGCTCGTGCCGACATCTTTGACTACATCGAACGCTTCTACAACCTCACGCGGAGGCATTCCGCACTCAGCAACCAAAGTCCCATCGACTTCGAACGACTGCAGGCAGTAGCTTGACTCGCCGTCCACGGATCTCGGTACAGCTCACGTTGCCTCTGCTGCTACAGTCAGGCAATGATGATATGACAAGGGCTCCCTGTCTTGTGTGGGAGCCTTCTGCTTTGTCAGGTTAGGTACGCGGTGTCAATATTGTAGGTCGAAGGAGGAGTGTCTGAAAGTATGCAAAACACTCCACTTTGAGACGTCGCGACTTGACTGGTACACACCGGCGCATCTACACATTCATCGTCAGAGCGGCTGCGCACGAGACTCCGCCTCTTGACTGGCACAAACTGGCACACTACGCATACCGACACACGCATCGTACCGAGTGGCCCGTACCGAATACCGTAGACGAGGAACGAAGACATGGATACCCCGACCATCACCGGATGGGCTGCCCTGGTGACGGCAATTACACAGGTGGTGAGACTGTGGTTGGACGAGCGATGGAGACGTCAGCAGTTCGCGAGACTGAAGCCACCGGAGAGTCTGAAGCAGGAACCATGAATGTCACGGTTTGCGATGTGACTTCACTGTTCATACGTGTGGTCGGCATCGTTCAACCGGACACGAAAAGACGTTGTACTGTCCTGGTTCGGTGAGATTGTGACAGATGGGGTGGGTGTTCAGTGTAGCACCGCGGGGTGACGGACGTTTCGGATGCGCGGGTGGACGACGCGCGGCACCGGGCGGCGCGCGCCTTTCGAGCTGCTGATCGCGCGCCGCCGACCTGCCCTCCGCGCGTCCCGCTAGCGCATCGGCCGGCGTGAGGTGCCCAAGCGCGCTGTGCATCCCTGCGATCTTCGCGCGCCTCCCGGTCATGTCCGCGGGCGTTCGGCGAAGCGCTTCCGATCCTCACTGCAACGGGAAGACCAGCGCGATCGACAATCGCCATAATCTCGGTCCCCTACCCCTCCCTTGGTATTCCCGAAACGGACGCCCCCGTCTTCCCGGACGCCATTCAGGACCCAGATACGCACGGCTCGCGATCGGATGGGAACGGCGCGCACACCCCCCGCCACGCTCACTCCCCGCGCAACACCTCCATCGGGTCGACGCGCGCCGCGGACCAGGCCGGGATGAAACAGGCGAGCGTCGCGGCGGCAAGGAACACGATCCCGCGGACCATGGCGATGACCGGCTCGCCCGGGGCCACACCATAGAGCAGGGCGCGGAGCGCACCGGCGCTTCCCACCGCAGCAGTCGCGCCTAACGCGAGCCCCACCGCCGGCCACCAGAGCCCGTCGGCGAGGACCAGCCCTACCACGCGCCTGCGCGTGGCTCCGTGCGCCACGCGGATGGCGAGGTCGTGCCGGCGTTGCGCGATGGCGTGAGAGACAACCGCCCACGTGCCGCACGCCGCGAGGAGGAGCGCCAGCGCGGCGAGAAGCGTCGACGCGTGCGCGGCGACGCGCGAGGTGGCGCGCGAGGAGGTCACGATCTCGGTCAGTGGCCGCACGTTACGCAGGGGGAGGTCGGGGGCCACGCGCCCCACCGCGGCGCGGATCTCCCGTTCGAACGCCCGGGGCTCGCCCTGCACGCGCACGAAGTAGACGCGCCAGCCGTACGTGAACTGCGCATACGGCGTGTAGAACGAGGCTCGCGTGCGCTCGCCGAGCGGTGAATCATAGGTCACGTCGCCCACGATCCCCACGATCTCGGCGCTGGAGTCGGGCGAGGTGAGCGTGCTCCCGTCGAACCAGACGCGCTGCCCGATGGCGTCGCCGGCGGGAAAGTACGCGCTCGCCGACGATTGGCTGATGATCACGACGCGCGGCGCACCGGCGCGGTCGGCCGGGGTGAAGGCGCGGCCGGCGCGCAGGGGGATGCCTAACGCGGCGAAGTGCTCGGGCCCCACGTAGTGCCGCAGCACCATCGGGGCGCCGGTGCGCGCGTCGTCGGGGCGCCCCACCACGTGCAGCCCCGTCCGGGCGCTCCCGGCCAGCGGGGCGCCGCCATCGACGCTGGCAGCCACCACACCGGGAATGCGCCGCACCTCGTCGAGCACCTGGTCGATGAAGCCCGGAGCCGCCGCCGGCGGGATGCGCACCTCCGACGGCTGCAACTCGAAGGTCAGTACGTGCGACGCTTCGGCCCCCAGCTCCACCGGTTGCAGCCGACGGTAGCTTTCCAGCAACTGCCCGGCCCCCGTGACGAGGAGCATGGCGAGCGCCCCCTCCACGACGAGGATCGCGGCGGCGAGCCCCGGGCGCCGCCGCGAGAGTCCGCTGGCGGGAGCCCCTCGAGCGCCGTCGCGCAGGTGGTCGAGCGAGGCGTGCCGGAGCGCCCACCACGCCGGGATCCCTCCCACCACCGCCAGCGCCACCACCGTCGTCAGGCACCACCATGCGATGAGCCTCCCGTCGAACGTCACCGCCGAGTGCGTGGCGAGTGTCGCGCGCCCCAACCGGGCAATCGGGTCGACGGGGCCAAGGAGCGCGAGCGCCACCACCACCGCCGCCAGGGCCGCGATCGCGGCCGCACTCACCAGCACGACGCCGTCGGCGGCGTGGTCCAGCCAGAGTCGCCGCCTCGGCGCCCCGATGGCGAGGGCGACCGCCGTTTCGCGACGGCGCGCCACCGCCCGCCCCAGCTGCAAGGCGACGAGGTTGGCCAGCGTGAGGACGAAGAGCAGCACGCCGCCAGTGACGACGAGCGGAATGGCTCGGCGCGCCTCGCGGCGGACGCGCGCCGAGCCTAACGACTCCGCCCACCCGCTCACGGTGAGGTCGGGCGCCGCCTCGTCGGTGGGCTGCACGCGTTGCGCCGCGACGGCGAGTTGCGCCATCTCGCGCCGCACCTCGTCCAGCGACCGACCGTCGCGCACCCGCGAGAGCAGCGTGATGAAGTCCTGCGGCGTGGTGAGGTACTCGGGATACGTGAGCACCGGCGCGAGCACGATGGGAATCCAGAGCGCGGCATCGCCGGAGAGGCCGCGGAACCGCGGCGGCATGATCCCCACGATGGTAAGCGCGTGGCCGTTCACCGTGATCGTCCCGCCCAGCGACGCATCCTCGCCGCGGCGTCGCAGGCGCTGTGCGAACGCGGCGGAGAGAACGACGACGGGGCGCGGGGCGCCGGCAACGTCCTCGTCAGGTGCAAAGACGCGCCCCATGGCTGGCGAGGCGCCCAGCAGGGCGAAGTACGCGCGCGACACCACCTCCCCCGCGACCACCTCGGGTTCGGCGCGCCCCGTCAGCGTGAGCGAGATGGGGTTCCATGCGGTGACATGCTCGACGGTGCGCGCCGCCTCCCGTACATGCCGCAAACGCGGGAATGACCAACGCGCGGTGACCGTTCCCTCGCGCGGAGTGGTGTAGCGCGTCGAGAGGACGACCACCGCATTCACACCCGCGAAAGGGAGCGGACGCCAGAGGGCGGCGTCGGCGATGGCCAACGCCATCGTGGAGATCGCAATGCCGATCGTCGCGGCAGCGATGGCCGCCACACTCGACCCGGGGGCGCGCGCGAGGCGGCGCAGGGAGCGTCGGAGCATCGAACGCAGGAATGGCATGCCCATTGGATGCCGGAGATCGCGGCAACGTGTAAGGACGACACGGCAAGGGGAAGGCTCCCGCACTCCGCCCATTCCCTCCCGTCGCGGCGCCGCATAGTCTCCCGGCATGACGCTTCCCTCCCCCGACAGCCACTCGTCACCCGCGACGTCGAACGAACAGCCCGAGGAAGACCTCGGCTTCGGGCACGTCGCGGCGCAGAACGTGCGCGGGCGCTTCATCAACCGCGATGGAACGCCGCACTCGCACAAGTACGGCCTGGGGCCGCAGCGCGCCGAGCGACTCTATCGCCACGCGCTCGCCGCGCCGTGGCCGGGCTTCCTGCTGTGGACGGTGGGGTTCGTCCTCCTCCTCAACGGCATCTTTGCCCTCGCCTACGTATCGTTAGGGAGCGACGCCATTGGCGGGAGCGACGCGCTCGCTCTCACCGACCCCTTCCTCCGCGCGCTCGCCTTCTCCGTGGGGATCTTCTCGACCGCGGGCACGGGGCCGATGCATGCAGTGGGGCCAGCGGCCACCTGGCTGGCGATCGCCGAGTCGCTCGCCGGCCCCATGGTGCTCCTCGCCATTGGCGGCATCGCCGTCGCGCGCCTCACGCGCCCACGCATGCGACTCGCGTTCAGCGAGTCAGCGGTCGTGGCGCCATACGAAGGGGGGCGCGCCTTGATGTTCCGCATGGTGAATGTCTCGCCCGGTGAGCTCAACAACGTGAAGGTGCGCGTGAGCCTCATCCGCTTCGAAACGTTTGACGGGGTGCGCGAGCGCAACTTTCATGTGCTCGAACTCGAGCGCGACCTGGTGGAGCTGTTCACGATGCACTGGACGGTCGTGCACCCGATCACGGCCGCTTCGCCGCTGGCCGGGGTGACGCCGGAGCAGCTGGCGGCCGACCAGGTGGAGGTCGTCATCCAGGTGACGGCCAACGAGGAGTCGTTCGCCACGCGCGTCACGTCGCGCACCTCCTACACGTGGGAGGACGTGCGGTGGGACGCGAAGTTCGCGTCGATCTTCACCGCCGCCCCGGACGGCGTCATCGCCATCGACGTCGAGCGCCTGAGTCGCCTGGAGCCACTGGCCGAGGGGAGCACGTCACGACCGGCGGCGCTGGAGTCGGCCACGCCGTGACGTCTGGGCAACGGCGTTAGGCGACCACCGCCGATCGCCCAACGCGCCATGCCGCTCGCCTAACGCCGATCGCCCATCCCGGCGCGCATCGCGTCGAGGTCGAGTTCGTGCTCCAGTTCGCGCATCACCTCGTCGGAGATCGTCCCCTCGTTGCGCAGGCGCACCAGCATGCGGCGCTCGGCGGCAATCACGCCCGAGCGCAGCCGGCGGCGCCCCTCCGAGGCACCACCGTGGTGGTTGTGCGCCCGCGCGCGGTCGCGCAGCTCCTGGCGCAGCACCTCCACGTCGGCGGGGTCGGCCCACGGCTCGCGCGCCAGGTCCTCCAGCGCCTCGCTCCCCCGCCTGAGCGCCTCGCGGCGGGCCAGGCGCTCCTCCTGGTGGTGCCCGTGTTCCGGCGCAAAGCGGAAGAAGCGGATGATGGGGTCGAGGGTGAGTCCCTGCACCACGAGGGTGAGGAGGATGACGACCATCGTGATCACGATGAGTTCCGCGCGGCGCGGGAACGGGGCGCCGCCAGCCACAACGGCGGGGAGCGCCAGCGCCGAGGCCAGCGAGACGATGCCGCGCATGCTCGTCCACGCCATGAGGAAGATGGCGCGGGGGTTGGGGCTCGGGTCCTTGCGCCGCACCTCGGCGCTCAGCCAGCGCGGGAGCCAGGTGGCCAGAGGGACCCAGGCGAGTCGCACCGCAATGGCCACCACGCCCAGGATCAGCCCGGCCCGGACCACCGAGCCCAGCGTCCCGGAGGAGACATCGTTCAAGAGGCTGCGAACGTTTAGTCCGAGGAGGACGAAGATGAGCGCGTTGAGGAGGAAAACCACCAGGTCCCACACCGCACCGGACAGCACCCGCGACATGGGGGCGACCGCCGTGGAGAAGTGCTGGCGCAGGTACAACCCGCCGGCGACGCAGGCCAGGACGGCCGAGGCGTGAATCGACTCGGCGGCGAACCAGGCAACGTAGGGCGCCGTGAGCGTGAGCACCGTCTCGGCAAGCGCGTCGCGCGTCCAGCGCGCGGCGCGGATCACCAGCCAGGCGACCAACAATCCGATGCAGGCCCCCACGCCGGCATCCACGAAGAAGCGCACGATCGACTCGCCCAGCGAGAAGACCCCCGTGACCGCGGCGGCGATGGCGGTGCGATAGAGGACGAGCGCCGAGGCGTCGTTGACGAGGCTCTCCCCCTCGAGGATCACGATCACGCGCCGAGGGACTGGGAGGCGCGAGACCACCGCGGCCGCGGCGACTGCGTCCGGCGGCGAGACGATTGCCCCCAGCGCCACCGCCACCGCCCACGGAAGGTCGGGGATGAGCCAGCGTGCGACGATGGCGATGGCAACCGTCGTCACGAGGACGAGCCCCACCGCGAGGAGGGCGATGGGGCGCCGGTTGGTCTTGAACTCGCGCAGCGATGTGAAGTACGCCGCCGCCCAGAGGATGGGGGGGAGGAAGACAAAGAAGACGATCTCCGGGTCGAGCGGCGGGAGCGCCGTCCCCGGGATGAAGCCGATCGCCACCCCGGCCATCACCTGGAGAATGGGCGACGGAACCGGGAGACGGCGGGCGAGCGCCGTGAGCGTGATGACGAGCGCCGCAAAGGCGATCGCGAAGATGACCGGAGGAAAGTGCGGCATGAAGGCGGGCCGTCGCGAGTCAGGTCGGGCGCTTTGCAACCGACGATAACGCCCGGGTCGAATGCGGGCCACGGGGGCGGACGTGACGACCGGCGCCCTGCAGCGGCCGGGCGGGGTCTGGCGTACGAAGAAGGGAACGGTAACATCGACGCTGAGAATCTCCGCTCCCCTCCCCCGCGCTTGCCGCCCTCTCCCGCCTTCGTTCCCATTCTGCCACGCGTACAAGCTGACGGGATCGACGTGACCGCGTCGACGCGCACGCCTGCCCTTGGCCTGGCGGTGCTCTTCGTCGTCTTCCTCGCCGCGCACCAGGTGGGGCTGCGCGTCAGCACGCCCTTCTCACCGCTTTCTCCCGTTTGGCCACCGGCTGGCGTCGCGCTGGGAGCGTACCTCCTGCTGCCGCGCCGGTCATGGCCCTGGGCGCTCGGCGTCCTGGTGGCCGCCGTTGCCGCCTCCAATGCACTCTCGGGCGTGCGCATGTGGGTGGGGTTCGCCTATTTGGGGGCGAGCCTCGTCGAGCTGGCCGCGGCGCTGTGGATCGTTGGACGGATCGCCGGTCCGGCCATCAACTTTCACCGGGCGCGCGATACCTTCGCACTCCTGCTCGCCGCGAGCGTGGGGAGCGGCGCCGGCGGCGTGATCGCCGCGTGGATCGCCGCCGTCGCGTCGGGGGCGCCGGTTCCGCTGAGCTTCGGCATCTGGTGGGCCGCTCACCTGCTGGGGATGGTCCTGCTGACGCCGCTCGTGGTGGCGTGGACACGCGCACCCATCCCGCTCGCCAAGGTACCGGTCGCGCGCCTCGTGGAAGGGGGCGCCTTTCTCGTTTTCTGGAGTTGGGCTGCGTTTCACGTCTTTCGGGGCGACCTGACGCTGGGGTGGATTCGGCCGCATCCCTACATGCTGGCCTCGCTGCTGACATGGGCCGCCTTCCGTCTCGGCATACGCGGCGTGACCGCGGCGATGACCACGGTGGCGGTGGTCGCCTTTGGCGTGGTGCTGGAGGGGAGTGAGCACTTCCCGCTGGGCGACGGATCGCTGGCCGCGCACCTGCTGATGGTGCAGGTCTTCCTCGTGATCGTCGGCGTCACTGGGCTCCTTCTGGCGTCGGCGCTGGCCGAGGGGCAGTCGGCGAGCGACCACGCGCAGGACACGACCGATCACCTGCGCCGGGCAAACCGCGCGCTGCGCACGATCTGGTCGTGTCACGACGTGCTGGTGCGCGCCACCAGCGAGCGCGAGCTGCTGCAGGAGGTGTGTCGCGTCATTGTCGAGCAGGGAGGCTTCACGCTGGCGTGGGTGGGGAACCCGGAGCATGACGAGGAGCAGCACGTGCGACCGGTGGCATACAGCGGCTACCAGGAAGGCTACCTCGAGTCGCTGGATATCCGATGGGGCGACAGCGAGCTTGGGCGCGGCCCCACCGGGACGGCCATCCGCACTAAGCGCCCGGTGATTGTCCACGACATCCTCACCGACCCCACCATGGGGCCATGGCGCGCCGACGCGATGAAGCACGGCTACCGCGCGTTTGCCTGCCTCCCGCTCGTGTATGACGACGCGGTGCTGGGGACGCTCTCGGTCTACGCGCCGGACGGCGATGCCTTCGATGACGAGGAGATGCGCCTCCTGGGCGAGCTGGCTGAGGAACTCGCCTTCGGACTGACGACGATCCGTGTGCGGGCGCAGCGGGCACTGGCCGAACGCGCGCTCGCCGCCAGCGAGGAGCGCTTCCGGCAGTTAGCGGAGAACATCCGGGAGATCTTCTGGATGCTCGATGCCCGCACGGGCCAGACGATCTACCTCTCCCCGAGCGTGGAGCGCATCCTGGGCGTGAGCGCCGAGGCGCTGCTCGCCAACCAGCAACTGTCGCAGTCGCTGGTCCATCCGGACGACCGCGAGCGCGTGGCGGAGGGGCTGGCCCGCGTGGCAGCTGGCGGCGAGTTCGACGAGCAGTACCGGAACCTCCTTCCCGACGGGACGGTGCGCTGGCTGCATGCGCGGGCCTTTCCCGTGCGCGACGACAGCGGGGCGGTGGCGCGCGTGGTGGGGGTGTCGGACGACATCACCGAGCGCCGGCGCATCGAGGAGCAGCTTCGCCAGGTGCAAAAGCTGGAGGCGATCGGCCAGTTGGCCGGCGGGATCGCCCACGACTTCAACAACATCCTCGGCGCCATCCTCATCCAGACCGGGATGGCGCAATCGCTCCCCGGGCTCAGCGCCGAGGCGCGCGAGATCATGGCCGACGTGGAGTCGTCGGCGCAGCGCGCGGCCAACCTCACGCGCCAGCTCCTCCTCTTCTCGCGCAAGCAGGTGATGCAGCCGCGCGAGGTGGAACTCAACGACCTCGTGGCCACGCTGGCCCGCATGCTGCGCCGCGTCGTCCCCGAGGACGTACAGCTGCAACTCAAGATGCACCCGCGCTCGCTCCCCGTCGTTGGAGACCCGGGGATGCTGGAACAGGTGGTGATGAACCTCACGGTGAACGCGCGCGACGCCATGCCCACCGGCGGGCTCCTGGTCATCGAGACCTACGCGCGCGACCTCACCGCCGACGAGGTGCGCGCCTTCCCGGGAGTGGCGCCGGGACGGTTCCACGGCGTGAGCGTGCGCGACACCGGAACGGGAATCGCCCCCGAGGCGCGCCCCCACATCTTCGACCCGTTCTTCACCACCAAGGCCGTGGGCAAGGGGACGGGACTCGGGCTGGCCACGGCGTTCGGGATCGTCCAGCAGCATCGCGGCGTCATCTTCGTGCACTCGACGGTGGGTGTGGGCTCCACCTTCGAGATCCTCATCCCCGCCGCGGCCAGCGCGCGCGCGGCACCAGATGTCTCGGCACCACTCCCCGCTGCCTCGCCGCGTGGCGAGGCCACCATCCTTCTCGTCGAGGACGACGACTCACTGCGCAACGTGCTGCGCCGTGTCCTCGAGGAGCAGGGCTATCGTGTGCACACCGCACGCAGCGGCGTCGAGGCGCTGCGCGCGTGGCCGAGCTATGTGCCAACGCCCGACCTCCTCTTCACCGACATGGTGATGCCAGACGGCGTGGGAGGGTGCGAGTTGGCCAAGCAGCTGCAGGAACGGCACCCCGCGCTGCGCGTGATCTACAGCAGCGGCTACGATCCCGACGTGGGCTCGCATCGCACGCTGCTCGAGCCCGGCGTGAACTTCCTGCAGAAGCCGGCCACGCCGCGCGCCATTGCCGAGATCGTGGCGCGGATGCTGGCGCGGAAGAGCGATGTCGTTACTGACTGACGATGAACGCTACCTCAACTGGATTCGAGTTTCCGACTGAATCGACTCTGGTGAGATGCGCGTTCCCGCGGCGTCGGCGACCACATCCAACGCGGCCCGAATCGACCGCAGTGCGTCCGGTTGCTCGAGCACGACCTTCACGGCCACTGCCTCCACTCGCCCTTCTCCCGCGGGAGAGAAGCCCGCGAAGCGCAGCTCGTAGGACTCAGTCAACTCGCCGTTCACGAGATGGGCAGCGTCACGCGAGGTGGGGCGCGTGACGATACGTACGGTGTGGGGATCCAGGTGCAATCGACCCTGGTAAGCACCGATCGCCCCCCCGGAGGACGACACGATGACGCGAAGTTCGCACGGCTCGTTCGTGACGCAGTCCCCCTCGACACGCGCCACCACGCTTGGCGATGAGATTGTGGGAGGCGGTGCGGACCCGACGGAGGCCGCGCCATCCGCGCACCCCGACAGCGTCATCCCGCAGAGCAAAGGAATCAGTCGCATGGTGATACCCTGGGTCATTGGACACCTCGTTAGTTGATGCGGATCGCAGAACCCACCAGCACGATCTTCGTCTTGATCGAGCTTCCGGCGCTCGAACCCGCCGCGGAAACGGATGGAATGAGCGTTGCCGTCGAGCCTCCCGCGCCTCCAGCGACGCTGAACGTGAGCCGAGCCAGCTCCAGTACCTGCGTCGAGGAGCCCGACGGGGAGAAGGCGGCGAAGCCGAGCGTTCCCGTTGCGGCACTGGAGGTATTGGCAATCCACGTCCATCCAGCCGCGTTGCCTGCTTCAGTCTGAAGTGTCAGGCGAGACGGATCCCACTGCACGGATCCCTGGATCGAACCGATATCACCGGTGCCGCCAACTGGTCGGAGGAGCCAAACACTCACGTTCACGCTGCCCCCTGCCGTGCCACTCGGGAACGCGGTATTGGTCTGCGTGGTAACCACCAACGCAAACCCGTCCGCCGACACCACGGCTGCGCGCGCGGAGTCGCTCGCTGTGGCCGCAGTTGCCACGATGTCGCTCACACCGGGTGCGACTCCAGTCACCGACAACCCGCTCGCTGTCGCGACCGACGTCAATCGGGAGATCACGCTGGATGGAGGGGTGGAGGCACTCAGCGTCGTAGTGCCTCCCGGCGCGAGGACGACCAGCCTGGGCGACACCGTGATCGACGTTGGAACGACGACCGTGAAGTTGGCGACCAGTGTCCGAGCTCTCGTCACCGTGAACGAGTAGCTGGCGTTCGTCGAGACCACTCCCCCGTTCTCCGTCCAGTTGGCGAATGTGTAGTTCCCGGCGCTCGTCGCGACGACGGTCGCTTGCGAGTTCGCCGCGAATGTACCGGCTCCGCTCGTCGTCCCGCCATTCGGTGGATTGCTATTCGTGACGATGGCGTAGGTGAGGAGCGCGAAGTTGGCGACGAGTGCCCGGTTCGCTGTGGCGACGAAGTTGTAAGTCGCATTGGCAGATACCACGATGCCGTTCTCGGTCCAGTTCACAAATGAGTACCCCGCCGCCGGTGTCGCGCTCACTGATACGGCGGCATTTGCGCTGTAGGTCCCGCCGCCGGTTGTGGACCCGCCGCTCGTCGGACTGCTGCTGGTGGTGATCGTGTAGTTGACGGGGTTCGCGCTGAAGGTGGCGACGAGCACCCGATTGCCGATCACCGTGAACGTGTAGCTCGCGCTGGTGGACACCACGGTTCCGTTCTCCGTCCAGTTCACGAAGGAGAACCCATTCGCCGCCGTCGCCACGACCGTGGCCTGACTGTTTGCGTTGTACGAGCCGCCTCCGCTCGTGCTTCCGCCGTTGGCCGGCGCACTGCTGGTGGCGATGGTGTAGACAATCGGCGCGAAGTTCGCGGTGAGCGACCGATTGGCGGTGGCGGCGAAGGTATACGCTGCAGCCGTCGACGCCACTGTGCCGTTCTCCGTCCAGCTCACGAAGCGCCAGCCGCTGGTCGGCACCGCGGTGACCGTGACCTGGCTGTTCGCGACGTAGCTTCCTCCACCGGACGTGCTCCCGCCATTCGCGGGCGCGCTGCTGGTCGCGATGGTGTACGTGACCGGGACAAGCGTAAAGTTGGCGACGAGAGTTCGGTGGGCTGACGCCGCGAAGCTATACGTCGCGCTCGAGGACTCGATCAGGCCGTTCTCCGTCCAGTTGGCGAAAGCGTAGCCGGAGGATGGCGTCGCCGTGACCGTCACCGGCGCGTTGACACTGAATGTCCCACCACCGGTCGTGGTCCCACCGTTGGCGGGGTTACTACTGGTCGCGATCGTGAAGGTGATGGGAGTGAAGGTGGCAACCAATGTGCGATTTGAAGTCACGGTGAACTGGTACGAGGCATTCGTCGAGACGGCCGATGAGTTCTCGGTCCAGTTCACGAAGGTGAAGCCGCTCGCCGGCGTCGCCGTCAATGTCGCTTGGGTGTTCGCGATGTAGCTGCCGCCCCCACTCGTCGACCCACCATTGGCCGGACTGCTGGTAACCGTGACCGTGTACGAGACTGGGTTGAGCGAGAAGCTCGCCACCACGCTCATGTCCTTGGTCACGGGGAACGAGTACGGGTTGCTCCCCGAGCTGGGACTTCCGTCCACGAACCATTCCTTGAACGAGTAGTTCGACTGGGCGGTCGCCTGCACCGTCGCGCTGCGACCGCAGTCGTCGCTTTCGAGTCCCGACAAGGCCTGTGCAGAGCCACCCGCCGTCGACGTCACGCTCAGCTCGCACGTTGGTTTCGGATCAGACGTGCCACAGGCGACCGTGAAGCACAGCATTGTAGCACCGAGCCACCGCGTGGCGCAGCTCGCGCGGCGTCTCATGGGCACCCTCCCGGCAGTTGCTGCCCGATGTTTGGCGAGGCGGGGAGCCCGACCACGGAGCGCGCGATCTGTTGCGCGTCGATGATGTCGATCGCGCCATCGCCGTTGGCGTCGCCACCCGAGGCCAGGCGTTGCGGATTCAGGACTGGGAGCCCGACGGCATAGCGAGCGATCTGCTGCGCGTCGATGATCGAGATCGTGTTGTCGCCGTCCGCATCCCCGCGCACGCCCGCCGGCGTTCCGATACAGGCGCTGAGTGCGCGCGTTCGAATCAGGGAGAGGACGGGCTGTCCCACGTCGTTGCCGGCGGCCGTCGCAGTCACGGTGACCGTGGACTGTGCAACGGGCGTCCCCGTCGCGCGGAGTGAGATCCTAAGCGTGGTGAACGTCGTCGATGTTCCCGTTGGAGCGAACAGCGCGAGCGAGATGTTGCCGGCGGACGCGTTCGACGCGTTCACGATCGGATTGCCGAACGTGCCGACGGTGTGGCTCACGTAGGTGAAGTGCGCCGGGTTCCAGGACAGCTGGTACGAGAGACTTGCGAGGTTGGTGCCGGCAAGGGCGCGCGAGAAGTCGAGGATGACGGGAATATCCGCCAGGCCGTTGGGCGCCACCGTGAGGGGCGTGGTGGCGTTGACGAGGAGGTCGAGTTGGGTGGAGGCAGTTGGTGTGGTCGCGCAAACCTGCGCGGTCGTCCAACCCGACGGACCGTTCGCGTTGAGTGCGCGCAAGCGATAACAGTAGGCGGTACTTGCGCTAAGCCCCGAATGCTGGAATCCAGTTGAATTCGCGGTGGGCGTCGCGACCGTCGTCCACGGACCGCTACTGCTCGCGCCTGACTGCAGCTCGTAACTGCTTTCGCCCGTCACGTCTGTCCAGCTGACCGCGATCTGGCTCGACGACATGGCGCTCGCTGACAACCCTGTCGGAACCGCCGGTACACTGCCGAGTGTGGTCGCCGATACCGATGCTGCCCAAGCCGACGCGCCCGAGCCATTCGCAGCACGAATACGATACCAATACGTCGTACCAGCGGTCAGACCTCCGTGCGAGCGGCTGGTCGTGTTTGCCGCCACCGTCGCGAGTGCGATCCACGGACCGCTCGATGTCGTCGCCCACTCCAGTTCATAGCTCGTCTCGTTTGCCACGTCGCTCCAACGCACGTCGATGTCGCTCGACGACGTTGCCACTGCCA